>NZ_CP178629.1:0-45014 GCF_047302445.1 Vibrio sp. MA40-2 | reverse complement strand
TCTGCCAAGATAATAGGCATCCCTGTGTACTGGTATTGATTTTCATACCCTCCATTTGGTAAATGACCAAAGATCCCGTCAAATGTCATTTTTCCAAGGAAAGCAACCGAATTAGGATTATTATCCAAACATGCTGTTCGTGATAACACATAAAATGGCGTACTTGCGTCCAATGCAGGAAGCATCACCTCTCTGATTTCCCAGTCAGCTAAACTATTCAGTTCATCAGGCAGCAATTGCATTGTTCGACCTGTGTGTGATTCACAATAACTAATAATAAAGCGATTAATCTGCAACCCTTTTGATGTATGGATACGCAGAGCATTGATTGTTCCGATCATTGCCATATCCCCCCGAACCGAAGGCTCAACTGACAGGGTGATTTTTTTAGCCAAAATCAAAGCATTACAGCCACGAGTTAAGCTAATCGCAGAGGTATAATATTCCCAATCTTCAAAATACACATTTTGTAGCTTATGGTTTGAAGTGGTTGCAGATACTACATTAAGATAACGGCTATCTGCATCAGCTTTGAATGCATCAAACTCTTGCTCAGCCTTATCCATTCGGTCATCAATTTTCTTTGTCTCATTAGCAACCGTTTGAGTCATCTCATTAACGGAATCAATAAGTTCAGCGACTTCTTGTGTACTCATATAATGAGCTCCTTTTAGCCTTTAATTATGTTAGTGCCGTTTTGGAAAGCGGCGGTTAATTGGGTGATCACACTGCTGAGTTCTTGATTGGTTGCATCCAACCCTGTCTGTTTGGCGTAATAAGCTTCTGCTTTACCATTAAACAATTCAGCATTTGCCGCTCGCTCTCCCTTTAAAAGAAAACGGGCATCTGATTCTGTTCGGCTCCACACATCCACCGTGTTCGCTTTTTTCGCTAACTCGGTAATAATGGTACCAATACTGTCTTGGTTACCTTTAAGTGCTTCGGCTAACTCGTAAATCGTATCGAGCTCTTCCGGCGCTAAACCAATCAGGTTTTGAAATAACTGGTTAACTTCATCTTTGGTATAAGTAACCGCTTTATCCGCCTTATTCGCAAGCTCTGGCACTGTCACGGTGATTTCTGCATCACCTGTACCATCAAACGACACTTGACCTTGAGCTGCGCCTATTAAGCTAAACAAGCGAGCCACTTTTAAAGCATGAGCATGGTCGGCGGTAGCTGAGAGTCGATTGGTCACCGTAAGGTGATCAATCGTGCCACCGGACTTATCCAGCTTGTTTCTCAACTTGCCATCTATCACGCCAAGCAGTTCACTCAACTTGGCGATCATAATTTCAATCGGGGTTTGGGGATCTGCCATTTTTACTCCTGAACGCTTATCACGCCGATATAGTGGTCGAGGGCCATTGTCATTCCGTCAACCATTGAGGTTTGGTCTTCTGCTATCTGAGAAGATTGCGCTTTGGCTTCGTTAGCGGCAAGCTCTGCTGCCATGGCTCTGGCAAGCACATCTTCCGCTACCGTACCAACCGGACCTTGACGGCCCATGGTGATCACGCTCATCTTCATTTTGCTAGGGTTTTGCATGGTGACTTGGCTTTGACCAATGTTCATGCGAACCACTTGCTGTTCGACGACTTTAACCGTGACCTGGTGATTGTTATCCATGCGCCCTCCTACACGTTGCTGTGTACCACTTTTCGCCGGAGCGAGGCGCTACCCCATGCAATGGAATATTTATCCAATGAGGGGAACGTAACAACCACTTCCCATATCGCATCACGCCAGTTCTCTGGCAATTGATTCGCGGTTTTATCAGGAGGGATATGAATAAAGACTTGGCCAGTTTCTGGTTCCGGTACCGTGATGTTGCCATCTTCGGTAGTACAGCGAACCAGTAAGGTATCGTCGCCACTTTTACGAACCTCAAACTCAACGGTACAACCCATTAATTGAACGGGTTTAAGCACGTTGGTTTCGTCTTTCGTTTCCCAAGTCAGCTCAAAATCAAAAGTGGTGCCTGCCACTAATGGGAGGTTGTCATTAAACATACGACCTCCTATGAAATTGCTTTTTCTAACTCGAGCAATCGGTACTCATGTTTGATTTGACGGTGCATGGTATCGACCTGAGTCTTTGCCATGATCGCAAATTCAGCATCAATCAAGATGTTCAAGTTTTCAGTGCCAACAATGACGGTAACCGAGTTGGTTGGTAACGCTGATAAATCCAAAGTGAACGGCTGAATACAGTGGCCATCTTTGGCTTTGTAGTTCAGGGTCGTATCCGGCGCTGAAATCACACCAAACAAGGTGCCATCTTCAAGCCAAAATCCGAGCTCACGAATAGGATATTCATCTGGTCCCGAGAACTTAGCAGCAGCTTGCATTTGTGCGCCGCCAGTATCTTTGTATTCACCAAACTCGACTCGAGCTAATTCATTCACTAATGAGGTTTGTTCGGCATTCGGACTATACGCACTGTCGCCAGCACTCACCCACTTTAACGGGGCTTTTAGTCCTTTGTTTTTGGCGCTAATGGCTGCTTCTAGCCCACGCCGAGTAATGATTAGTTTTAACTCGCTCATGTTATTGCTCTCGCGGTAATTGGTGAAACAGACAAGCTATAACCGCCACCTGCGACTGCCGATTCACCTAATATTTGATAAGGCACTACGGTAGCAACAAGGGATAATGGCACGACGTTTATCGCATTAGGGATAGCACCTACAACCGCCAAACTCACATTGGCTTCTGGCATCGGCCATAGTTCAGCTTTACCGTCAGTTTCTTTTACGTTTGTCGGTGGAGCACTCGCTCCAGACATTCCTAATTGCGTTTCTACGCCAAAAACCAAGCCGAGCTCAATGGTGTCTCGACATGATTTGGTTTCGTTTAAGTGAGCAATAAGCCGCTTTGCTTTATCAACATCAACGGGCTTATTGCCTTTTTCCCAAGCCAACACTTCAAGCGTGTAAGGCACGGCTTGCTCGTCCATTTTGAACCATGGTGTTACCTGGCTATCGTAGTCGAGCGTTTGAAGTACCAGCTTAATGCCTGCCCTTGTTCCAGACAGACGCCTTACTTCCCATGCTTTGTCTACCATTTGACGCTTGATATGTTCAGGGTCATCGGAATTCCATTCCGGTACCGAGCGTTCCTGAGCTAAATACGGCAGCATGTGCGCTGGCGTTTTCATTGCGTCTAATAAAATGGGATAAGGGCTTGGTACTTCGTAAAGTAGATCACTAAACGCCTCTTCCAGCCCTCTTTCCAGCGACGAGCGGTTATCTGGTAGTAGGCTGTAAGGGCTTTTACTCATTCGGTTACCACTGTGATATCAATATGTTCACAATACGGAGCCTTTGATTCGGCTGAGGCAATGCTCTGCGCTGGCTCATGAAGTTGGACTTTCTTTGCACCTGCACTATGCAGAACGTGATACAGCATGGTTTGCTCAACACCACCTGCTAAGCGATGCTGTTCTTTGACATATTTAGCAACCGCTTCTTCTGCAGCTTCTTTGCTTAATACGCTATCTGGCCCTTGGCTAATCGTGACTGTGGCTCGAACTCGATAACGCTCTATCTCGGCAGGTTTTGCCGTGATTAAATCCGTTTCTTGAGCAATCTCGTCACGCTCAAGGTGAGTTTGCACCGCAGCAATTAATTCATCACTTGGCACACCATCACCTTGGTGACTTAAAACAAACACATCAACCACACCTTCCGTCACATGAACCGACTTGGCATCTTTGATTTGACCTGAGAATTGATTGCCCTTGTAGGTATAAGTCACGACGACTTTTCCCTCTTCAGGACTTTCTATTTCCATAACCGGCTTTCCGTCCAGCGTCATGGCATGGAACTGATAACCTTTCGCGGTACCTGTACTTGCCAAAGCGTGAACAGCTAAGAAATAGCGAGTTAATACGCTATCGTTAGATTCCATGGTTGGCGGTACTGGTGGGAATGCGTTTGGGTCACCTGGGTCTAACACTTGACGAATAACGCCAAGCGCACTCACGATAACGTCAATCATGTCGCTTTCATCAGCAAACACACCAAACATCTGGCAGGCTTTTTCATTCTCTGCTCGATCTCGGTTTTGCAAAATAAGCGTGAACGCCTCAAGCAGCTTGGTGATTAACTCGGCTTCATTATCAAACGTTTCTTTAAGGGCATCAGCCAGTTCAGGATCCGTTGTTCGTATGGAGTCGAGCACTACCGTTTTAAGCTTCGCTAATCGTTCCTCAAACGGCATCACCGTGAGTACTTCAGGTCGCTTTAACTGGTTTCTATCTAGTAAAAACATTGCTCTTCTCACTAATACTTATTTCAAATGGCTCAACCCATTGACCATTCCAACTCCCCTCGAACCGCAAGGTAATGCCATCATTACGACGTGTGGCCACAATACGACTTGGAGTGAAATCGTTGATTCCGTTCGATAGGTTATAAAAGGCTTCCATGGCGTAGGTTTGAGCCAAAGAAAGCAAATGGTCTGAGGTAGAGCGCGATAATAATTCCGGTAAGCGTGAACCAAAATTGCGGCGTTTCTCTCTGGCTCCGATTCTAGTGCTCATCACCTGAGTGACTCGGCTGACGAACTGATCAAAGCCTGTGAGCATCTTTCCTGTTCGTCGGTCGATTCCAATCATAAAAGCGCCTTAATATCCGGTGGCAACGTTGTATCCAACACGCCCTGCGTACATTCGTTTTTCCAGAGAGCTTCTATTGACTGAGCAAGCGATGAAGCTTGGATTTTCTCAGCCATCTCTTTTAGCAATCCGGTTTCAGACGACAACTTACTAGCAAGGCCATCAATGCCACCTTGCAGCAATCCGCCAACGCCAGCCAAATAGCTCTCGAGCTCACTGGCATCAATCAATCCAGAAAGGTAATCAGATACTTTCTTCGAGATTTCAGACGCTACACCGCCAATCTGATTAAACAATTCATCACAAGCGCCATTCACTGAAGCAAACATAGCCTCTGAGTTAAAACAACTCGATGGGACTTGATTAGATAATGCATCCAGCTTGTTCACCTGCTGGGCCATACTCGACAGACGCAAGCTATCGTTGGCGGTACTCGCAATATGAGTAACGCTGCCCGTCAAACTGCTATTTGATAGCGACAAGGCACTACGAGCGCTTTGCAATACGCCCAAATCAATGATGCCTAAGCTCTCTAATGGTTCGAGAGCTTGGTCAGCTTGATTCACCTGAGACAATGCCTGATTCCCTACATCAACTGCAGGGCTAGTCATGACCAAACCGCCTGATTTGATTTTGTTGTAGATATCAATATTCATTATTTACTCTGATTCGGTACGCTTGTATTCGGCACGCCATGAGGATGATCGTGACCGTTATAAATTGTCCGGTCGTCCTGCATCGAGCGTGTATGATCTTCTATATCGCCATCGGCTTTAATGTTGCCAGTGACGTGAAGTAACTCGGTATCTAGCTTGGTTTTCTTAGGAATGATTATCTCGGCTTCGCCGGACTTAACATCCACCGTTAACTTATGGGTTTTGTGGTTGTATTTAACCGAGGTTTTATCTGGATAAACTCTTAACGTTTCGTCAGGATTATCGGTTGGCAATGAAAACTTATCGCTAGGAACGCCAATCAGCGCAATCGTCATGGATGAGTTATCACCACCGCCCACATTCAATAAAACGGCTTGCTCGCCAATCGACGGCAACCGGTATTCAACAACTTCTCCAGCACAAGCAGCAAACCACTTAATAAAGGGCGTTTCATTCTCGCCGTGCTTTACTTTGATTCGATGCTTATCATCTGAGTGAGCCGATACTTTACCGATACGAATTAAACCTCGAGCTAAACGGTCACGCTCCTCGAGCTGGCTTTCTAATTCAGATATTCGTTCAGTGAGTGGCTCTAACTGAGTAGCAACGATTCGATTAATTTGTTCCAGCATCCGGCACTCTCTCGTATTCGTCGCTGCTACCTTGGTTTTCTGGATTCACCGACATCAATACGTCTTTCACTGCAGGGTCAAATATTGATACTTCACCAAGGTAAATGGTTTGATACCAAGACACCTCCCAACCCTCAAAAGCGTTTTCGCCTGTGCTCATCATGCCTTCGTTACCAGAAACGTTTTCCGGCACTTCAACCGCTTCGCCTAATTCCCAACAGTTCACATCAACAATACGGTCAACGGCGCTCGCTAAATCCAAGGCTTTCAAATCGGCCTCTTCAATGCCTCGGCTAACAATGCAATGAACGTTAATTCGCATTTTCTGAGCTCTGCGCCCATCGGGATGGCGAATGGCATGGCCAAAGTCACCAATCTCGACATACAGCTGAATACCTTGAACCTCTTGAGTGTTGAAATTGGCATAACGCAACACATCAACATCAGCGCTTAGCTTAGCTTTTAGACCATCGACCACTGCAGTATAAAACTCGCTAGGTTTATTCAAGCTCGAGGGCAAAGTTGAGTTCATGTTCCAAAATCTCTCGGTAACGCTGATTGACTCGCGACTCATATCGCTGAATAACTCGATCAGCTTGTTCTTGGATTTCAATGCCAACCACTTGAACAGGGAAACGGCCTGAATTATCTGTCATAAAGCCATGGTCATAACGGCCCCCACGGCGTGTTCTGTTTTCTCTTACAACACCATGCTGCATAATTCGATTGCGACGAGCACGGATATAAACTTTTTCTTCTGAGCCATAAACCGCTTTGTTAAAAGCACCATCGAATTGGTGCTTACCAACACGAACACCTGCTTTGTTTTGACTGGCTTGTCCAATATCGTGAGCAGCAATCGCTAACAAACCGATCCACACTTTGGCTTCACCTGGCTTTTTAGGGTCAGTACCAACAATGAAACGGTTTTTAAGGGGCGCTTGCTTGATATTCAGCTCTTTACTCAAATCTCGCATTGAATGCGTTCTGAGCCAGCGAGCGGTCTTTTTAACGGCACGATTGACCGCTTTTTCAACCTTATCTGCAACGCCGTGAAGATGTTCAGTAAGGTCGGCGGTATCTTCATCAAAATTCAGGGTTAATGTGCCTGCGTTAGAACGCCGCTCATTCATACCTGATTGGTGCCAGTTACTTGAGGAAATTGCCACTGTGATGACTCCGACCTCGAATAGTGAGGATTAATATCGACACATTTGGCTCTGGATAAAACACATCAGCTATATGACGCTCGCCAATTTCTGTCTGTACGCTTGCACCCTCAACCAATGATTTATCTATTCGGCTATTCAGCACAGTTAATGCGCCCTCTTCCGCGACAAACATCGGTCGACTCTCAGTTCGGCTTGATGCATCCAATTTGGCATCAAAGATCGCTTTGATATCTAAATTTGAACCATCCCTTAATAAGAGACGAAATTTAGATGCCATAGCATCCTCAATGGCTTGATCTGCCATTTCCATTACTTCATTAAATAACGAATCAAATTCCATGGTTACTCCAATAAAAAAGCGGAGCCGTTTAGCTCCGCTTTTCATATTCACTTTTGATTTGGTTATTCGACAGTGCCAATAAGGACCGCGACACCAATTTGCAATGCGTCCATCGCCACATCTTCAGGCAAGAACTTACGATTGCCAGCAATCACCGTGATTCGTTCATCACCAACACGGCAACGAAATGTCGATACTGCACGAACTTCAATCTGACCTTCATCATCACTGTTAACTTCAACCGTGGTATCAGAATCATCAATGTCAGCATCATCTGGTACATCGTCAGTCAGCGTGATCTCAACTTCATCATTGTTTAATGGTGCGTCTTGTGAAGCTTCGGATTGCTCTGGGTCTGTTTCAGGCTCTTGGTCTTCTTCATCGGGAAGTTGAGCTTCCAACTTGTCGATGATCGCTTCAAGCTCTGGAATGGTAGTTTTGTCGTTGTACTGAGTTTCAGTAATGCCTAGCTCTTTACAGAGATTATCAATCTGCTCTTGGTAGGGCTGCTTAGTTTTCGCCATTGCTATTTCCTGCGAGTTAGTCAAAGAAAAGGGAAGCTATACGCTCCCCTATTAATGGTTACTTCACCTTAACCACTACAAAGTTGTTCACATCAACAAGGTAAGGTGCTGGTGCTGACTCTGTTTTGGTGTAGCGAACTGCAGGGTCATTGCCCTCAATCCAATCACGCACGTAACGATCAGCTTCGTCTAAGCCTTCGTTCTGAGCGTGAAGGTCTTGAATTTGACCATATAGACGCAAACCACGTGATGCTGTGTGGCCCAAGATGATTGTGTTTTCTGGCATGTACTTTTGAGTGCTGCCATCGCGCTCGGTGTACTCTGAATCAAGAACCCAAACTTCCACATCACCCAAAGTACCTTTCAAGCTCACGGCTTTACCTAGGTCTTTAAGTGCGGTTTCAAATTCTGATTTTGAACCACGACGAGTTTCTAAAGCATCTTTGAATGACTTGAACTTACGCAGCAAGCTCCACGCTTTTTTGTCAGCGATAATGATATCGATCTGACCATCAGCAAGCTCACCGTATTCTTCAAGGTCTTCAATGATATCGTGAGTTTCAACCGGAAGCTGATCCCACGTTTCAGAGCCAACCAGAGTGATGTTGTTTTCAGCACGACGACCAGCACTGATTTCATATGGCTCTTCGATGTTAGGACCGTCGACCATATACTTACCAGTGAGGACCATCTGAGCAGCCATCCACTCTTCTTTCATTTGAACCGCTTGCTCTTCTTGCTCGAGGTTCTGCATAACAATCGCACTCTGGCGTTCTTTCGCTGATTTAGTGCCAGCAATAGATTCACCTGGAAGACGTTTGATTGTCTGCTTACCTGTCACGGCGTGCTTAGATTTCACATAAGACGGCATGAAGGTTTCTGTTGTGTAACCTTGGTTTTTATCAACAACTCCACCAATTAGCGGAGAACAGAATGGTGCAATCTTCGGTTTGTTTGGGATACGGTCTAAATCTACTTTTTCAGTATCGAACGTATGAACTTCGCGGAAGAACATGCGCATGAAAAAGTTATCACGCTTAATCCCTGCTTCTTGAATTGCCATCAGAAGCGCACGGGTAGTAAATAAATCCATGAGTAATCTCTTTGTTTAAGCCAAAAAAAACGACGAGATTACTCGTCGTCTACACTGATTGCGGTGCCTTGAAAGGCTGCGCGTTTCTCTGCATCACTCAAGCCATCCGGCCAGTTCAGCTCACTAATGCGATAGATACCTGAAACAATGACGGCTTTAAGCTCATCCTGTGCCGCATTTGCTGCTTCACAAGCACTAAGAACAACCGCTTTGCCTGCTGTACCATCCCACTTAACTAACTTTTCTTTGTTAGTGGCATCTTCCATAAGTGGCGTCATTCGTGGGAAAACTTGAGCAGCTTTAATCGTGCGCTGAACAAAGTCGCCTTGCTTGATAACTGAGTTATCAGGGGTGTAAGTTTGCTTTTCCATTTTGGCTCCTTAACCGCGTTTTTTACCGACAGCAGCCAATAAGGAAGCACATTGCGCTTCATCGCTATCAGTTGATTGATCAGAAGAAGCACTGGTATCAAGTGATTCACCATGTTCTGCGCTCAATGCTGCTAGTGCTTCGGCGGCTGAATCGTTTGATTGTGCTTTCGGTGCGGCAGCAAGTAGCTCTTGAGCATCGGTAACACTCATGTTTGGCATGTTTGCCAACTTGCTTGCCATATCTTCACGACCTTTAGCTTCTTCACAGCTAAGGATCCCCATAACACGTGTGCGTTCATTGTTTGCGACCGTGGTCGCATCCATTGAAGTGTCAGTGTTTTGGTCGGCGGCTTCTGCTGCATTAGGAGCAGCAGAAGCTTCCGGTTTTTTAGTTTCTGTTGTCATGGTTGCTCCCATATCGACAATTGTTGAACCTTGAGCATTGAGGTGCTCTATCATTAAGCCAACGGCATCTGAGCCATTAACCAATTCATCGGCAAAGCCAATATCTACAGCTTCTTGGCCTGTATATGTTGCTGCTTCTGTGTCCAGTACCTTTTGCACATCCATGCCGATATTTGTGGCAACTTTCTGTGCAAACAACTGGCGAGTATTATCCAATTCAGATTGCAAATTGGCTCGCACATCATCGGGCAGCTTCTCGTATGGATTGCCATCGACCTTATGCGCACCCGAATGAATCAAAGTGATTTCAGCACCTCGATTTTTCATTAGTTCTTCCATATTCGCGTGCATCATCACCACACCGACAGAACCGGCTACTCCTGTTTGAGTAATTAAGCGACGAGAGCAAGCTGAGGAAAGAGCCTGACCAGCACTACAGTGCATGTCATAACCTAATGACCAGATCGGCTTTTCGTTGCGGAATCTTGCGATAATATCTGTTGCATCAAAACAACCAGCGACCTGTCCACCTGGAGTATCGAAATCAATCATCACGCCACGAACTGCAGGGTCTTTCATGGCAAAGCTAATTCGAGCAATGATGCCGTCATAACCTGTCATGCCACTGTAAGGTCGGATTGAACCGTATTTATGCGCTAGCGTGCCACTCACTGGCACAATGGCTACACCGTCGACCAGTTGGTAATAACGACCTCGGTCTTCATCCACTTTTGCCTGTGTATTAGAACGGTAAGAAGCCGCTTCTTGCTCCATACGCTGAGCATCTAATACTTCGCCTGTGGAACCATCAATTAAACGACCAATCCCCATTTCACTGGCAAGCACAGAATAAAAAACCCGGGCATAGCCGGGTTCGAGTGCAACTGGTCGATTAAATGCCAAATTGGCAATGTGAGCTAAATTTCTAACCATTAACTTGTCCTTCTGGTTGCTCTGGAGCAAAGCCGTCAAGCTTCATGTAACTTGGTGGCGGTAAGCCTTTTGCTTTCCGCTCATCTGACTCTCTAACCTGCTGAGCAAACAGCTCTTGATAATCTTTACCGAGCTTCGCGGCTTCTTCTTCATAAGTCGATAACCCTGACTCAATCAGTAGAACGGCCTCTTTCACTTCTTTCAGTCCGTCGATAGCCATACGGCCAGCACCAATCCAATCACAACGGGTCCATGCATGACGACGTTGTTGGAAAGAGTAACGAGCTTTTGACGGTAAAGTGATGTACTTGCGAATCACCATCTCTTCAAATAGCAATTCAAAGATTAAACTGGCAAATCGGTTAGCGATGATCTTGCGACGGCCCATGAAGTAACGCCAAGAGTCATTCATTGCAGCTCGAATAGTCGAGTAGCTCATCTGGCTATAATTGCGAGATAGCTGCGAGTAATCTAACCCTAAGCCTGCCGCTATATAGCGAATGATTGATTTCTCTAGATCAGCAAATCCATTGTCTGCACTACCTGCAGAATGAATATTGATTTTGTCACCTGGGAATAAGTGAGGAAGCTTAACGCCGCCTAACTTAACATTGTTCACTGCGTAGTAATCACCATAGCCAGTTAACAGCGTATCTAATGGGTTACCATTATTTCCGCCTTGCCCTGAACCAAGTAAAAACTGCATCGCTTCTTCTGAGCCTAACTCTGATTCAATGCTCGCAGCGTACATCGCATTCACGATAGCTTTTTGTAATGTGGTGTTTTGTAAAGTATCGAGCATTTTGATTTGCTCTAAGCTACTCAAAAACTTATTAACACCTCGAGTCTGACCTGATTCAATCGGTTCAAACACGTGAATAAATCCAATGCGACCATTACGCAGTCGCTTAGGAACTCGTCGCCACTCACGCCCAATACCAAAGCGGTTACCACCTTGTTCTACGTGATACGCAACCGCCTGCCCTAAGTGATTCAACTCCACGCCAGCTCTAAACTGGTTAGTGTCCATCATCCGAGAGGGATTGGTTACTTTCTTTGGCGCAACCATGCGAATACAAGTCGCAAATGGTGAGTGCGGATCTTGAATCATTTCCGGCTTTGCCATCACATCACCGGAATAAGCATGCGTAGCAACGGACTCTCGCATCATCATTGTGAATGTGCGTTTCCGTTCTGCATCGATATAACAGTTAGGATCTTCGGCAATATCTCGGAAAACTGCTTCAACATCTTTTACAAAACCCAAATCAGGTTTAATGCCAAGCAAATGCCAATTGGGCTTATAACTCAGACGATATTCTGAGCCAATGATGTGATCTTGGTGGAGCTGAATGCCGTTAGCGGCAATACCATTATTGCGAATAACATCATCTGCTCTTGCCTGCGCTTGGGGTAGCACTGGTAACAGTGCATCATCCACGCTTTGCAATTGCGGATTCCAATCTCGCAGCTGACCACCAAAGCCTGCGCCTGCGCCACGAAATACCGCATTTTGACGTTGAGGAATGGTGTTACGTAATGGTGTTACGCCATCGGCTGCAAGAATTTGGTTAGTCATTAGCAAATCACTCCTGCAGGTGGTCGACGACGCACATTAGCCATACCAAGCTGCGCTTTTAATTCATCAATGTAATTCTTGAGTTGATGGATATTGGCGCGATTAAAATCAACACGTCGACCATCTTTCATAATGGACACGGCCATGGTGCCAGTTTGGAGCTTGTGATAAGCATCCTCGGCCTGTCTCAATTTATCTTGTAAAGACACTTAGCCTCCTTTTAACCGCTCTGCTGCGGCGCGAATACTGCTTGTTTTTGGTGATGAACTCTGAGGAAGTGGATCCGGCTCTGTTAAGACAAAACCAAACCTTTGCACCAGAATATTCAAAGCGGCATGAGCATAGTTCCAACCATCCAATGCTTCATCAAATGGATGATACTGCTTAACCCAACGCCAAGCTCGCTGGCCATTCTTTTTAATTTCCAGCTTCTTGGATGCGCTACAAAGTTGTTTAAAGAACTCGTCGCCACAAATTGCATCATCAACCGGAAAATGAATACATCCAGGTACTGCTTCACCTTTTGGTGATGGCTGTAAACCAAGACGACCATACAAACGAGCTTTGATGCCATCCGTACCTAATCGAGTTAGGTAGACTTTCTTGCTGTTTTTCTTACGAGGGAAGTTTGCAATGGCTTTGCCATATTGGTTTTCACCTTGAATTGGAATAACCCAAAGCGAACCATGGCGGCGGCTCATTTCATAAACATCATCTGTTTTGTGTCCCATCGCATCCCAACACCACAAACGGACATCCATAACTTCGCCGTTTGCTTTTTTGTATTGGTTATAAAGCTTTTCACCGGATGCTTTTTTAAGTTCATCACTCGATAAATCACCGAGCAAAACGATATGATCAATAAGCCAGCACTCTTCACCTTTACCCCACGCCCACACGAATATTTCAACACGGTCGTCTTGGGTATCTATACCACCAGTAAGAACGCTTGCTCGATCCGGCACAGGGTTATCTTGTCTGTTTCCTTTCCACCATATTTCGCGGCGTGTTTGGAGCGTTTCCCAATCAAGCTTATCGCGATTATCGCCTTCCCATAGTTCACCAAGCACTAGGTTGATGAATGGCTTTAGCTTTGCAGGATCGCCTTTACAGCTTAAAAACTCTTTAACCAAACCAATCCAACCAGAGGAAAGGTTCAAGCTGTACCCGGCCCAACAATGTAGGCCTACTGTTTCAGGAGTAGGCTCTGCTTCACCTGATTCAGAGAAGAAGTTAATCCCGTCTTTGGTCCACGTTCCATCTTCTGCAATCCAACGACCAGCCTTTTGCATGCTGGATAGTTGGTTGTAATAAATCTTGCCTTGATGATCACCTTTGCCATTACAGCTAATGCATGAATAATGCGCTGTTCTGGCTTTGGCTTTTATGCTGGTTTTTGAGTTATCCCATTTCATACCATGCTTGGTATCAGGAGTTCCCCATTCTAAAACTTGCTCATGGCCACAATGCGGACATGGCAAATAAAACCTAAAGGTCAGATCCATCTGAGCCATTAAGTTTTCAATATGTGATTCCCCTGCAATCGTTGGAGTTGTTCCCCAACGCTCCATCGGGAACGCTGCACCCTCTAAACGAGTGCGAGCCAGTTTGATTGGTGAGCCCTCTTTGCCTAGCTCCCAATCCCAACCGTCAACCTCATCACCAAAAATTGCAGATTTGGTCATGCGGCGCATGTTTTTTGGTGTACCAGCTCCTTTAATATCGAGCGTCCACCCTAACCCCACCTTCTTTTTGGTGGTGTTTTTCTCATTATTCGCAAACAGAAACGGAAAGATTTTCCGCATGATGGGCATTTCTTCCCATGCTGCATCGATTTCATCAATCGTGAAATCTTTTGCGTCGTCTTCTGTTGGCTGGTAAATCGCAATGTTGCTTCCGTACTGAGCCTGTAAACAACTCACGGAACCAACTAAAACCTTGGAGTAACCAATACGGGCTGACTTTTGCCAAGTCACGCACCGTATATCTCGGTTACACATCATATTTAATGGAACAACCTGCAGAGGCATTGTTGTCCATTGGCCTGCTGTCTGAGATGAGCCAGCAGGTAATCGGAAATGCTTATCGCACCACTCAGTCCCTGTAACTGGTAGAATTCTCTTCATCCCCGACAAGCCACGACGGACTGCTGCCCGGATCGCTGTCCATGTAATCTGAGAGGTCAGGGAGGATGTCTGCACATTCATTTACTGCTGCCGTGAGTTCTGCCTCCAGTACCTCGCGCACTTCCGGCGGCATGTCTGGATATGCGATTTTCATCTTCGGGATAAGAGAGTCGTGGCGACTTGCCAATCGACCGCCTAATTGCTGAAGCGTCTCGACAATAAGTTCGATAGGTGCATATGACTTTTCAAATAGCACACGCTTAGCTCGCTTCATCGCAATGTTCTCTCGCTTCTCTTCAAGCTTGAGTCGTTGCTCTTCACGCGCCATTTCTTCGTCCTCATCTTCCTCCGTTTCCGGTTCTTGTGTGGGACTTTTAAGCTGTGATTTATAAGTGATGTACGCATGATTACATGCGAGAGGATTCATGCCGTCGCGCCCTTTGGCGGCTGGCAGGATCCCTTGCTGCGTAAGGTTTCGGACCTGCCTTTCAGAGATGCCAAGGAGCTTTGCTATATCCGACTGCGTGAACCTCTTGTCTGGATAAAATAGATTGCTCATTCATGGTCAAAAACCGGAAACCGGAAACCCCCTAAATCAAAAAAAATTTTCAACGAGCGACTTCCTGCGGTTTAGCCACCCGTAGTTCACTATCTAGCGCCAAAGGACCCATTGCGACCGTGGTCGCATCAGGCAGGCTTGGGTGATTGGGATAGCACGCGCAGGACCATAGTCACCGCCGCCGCTAGGGCATTAAGCACGGCGTAAACCGTAACGCTAACGTGCACTTCAATCAGAGGAAGAAGCGACACGATCAAGTTCATAGCAATCAGAGCGATCGACCACTTGATTGACCACCATTGGCCTGACTGCTTCCAGTTATCAATCAACTTCATTGGCTGGCTCCTTAGTGGCTTTGATTGCCTTTGATATTGCGCTTTGCAAATCAGCTCGAGCTTCATCCATCAGATGTGGGTTCTTAGCTGGTTGCTTAGCCATCATGCTTTCTAGGGCTTCACCTTGCTGTTGCATAATTGATTTGAACATGGATATCCACCTTAGGTTATTTATTTCAAAATAGGCTCGTAAACCCACTTAGAAATAAAGCCAGCACGAGGCTGGCTTTAGAGTAAGCAATGGAGATATGGAATGTGCTGAGTTAATCAGTGCTATTTCTCTACCTGTTTGTTCTGGTACCACTGTTTAACCTTATCGGGCTTCTGCCCACACTTTTCTAATGCACCCTTCCAAATTAGGTCACGTTCAACAGCTTCATCCCTTGTAAGGGGAGGGCTATCGAAAGGAATATCACAAGGTGTTAGGAAAGCCGCAGGTGGAAGAACTACCACATCACGAGTCTGCGTCACCACTTGGAGATCGGTAGTGCTGCCACATGCTGTCAATAACATCGGCAGGCAAACGCTTAGAGCCACAATCATCTTCTTCATTCTGCAGTAGTCCTTTTAGTTCACCGACGGCTTGATTCACTGTTGCGTCCACGGTCGCATTGTAGGTTTTCATGTAATCAACGGCTTTACGCTCATCTTCAAGGTGCTGAGTGAGCGTATTAATCGTTGAATTTAAATCTGTGTTGACCTGAGTCACCGTGGCAATAGACAGCTTAACTGTTGCCAACTCGGCCTCTTTGGTTTCGAGTTTTGAATCTCGGTTTTCAATCTGAGTTTCCAAGTACTCAACACGCAAAGTGAAAAAGCCAATTGCTAGCCCAAGCAACACAATCAAAAGACCATTAACTTTAGTTAGCAAAACAAAGCTCCATCTCTTTCTGTCGCCGCTTGACTAGACCTGGTAATTTCTTACCAGCGCCATACACCCAAAAGCGCAGCTCATTGCATGCGTTCTTGTAGTTGCCTTGGCGAATGTGTTTGAAAATGCGTGTCTCGCTACCGTCAGGGTTCTTCCTGAATCGCGTGCAGCCTGTGTTAAATATGAATGATGTGAATGCATCAATTTGCCCTTGGCTCATCGAGGCGTCACCCATTGAAGTAACGAGACATTTTTCTGAGGATTGAATGTTACGAACCCAATCTTTTGCAATTTGATCTTCCGTCTTAGGCTTCCCTGTAACATTGTGCGTATTACCAATGCCATCAGTCGCCAAGCCAGCAGGGCAAACATAAGGCTTCAATCGGCAACTTTCCGCATTACCGATCAGCTCTAATGCTTGAGGTGAGATAATCAGTTCCCCGACAACCTCACCACCAACCTCAACCACTCCGACCGGAGCAGAAGAAGCGGTTTCTGTTTGATATACACCGCCTGTAACTAAAGCGATGATGGCCATTACTGAGCAAACGACCTTGTTATTCCGCTTCATTGATTCAATTCCTCAATGATGCTGCGCTCGACTCTGTCTCGTAGCAGCTTGTGATTCTTCGCCTTGAAATGCCAAGACAAAATAAAAGAAGCAATACCGAGCACAATGCCGCAAATAACGCCCCACTCATTAACTGAAAATGCACCAAAAAACGTGGTGAATCCTGCCCAAAACTTGGTAGAGCTGGTTGTCATTTCCTCAGCCTTTACCGAGAAGCTGGTTCCTAGCCCCCATGCTAGAAGCTTTGCAAACCAGCCTTTTTTGTTCTCTAACATAGTGACTAACAATGCCTCACGGCACGCTCCTATAAATCTTTGAACGACTCGACCGTCGACAAATACGTGCCTTCTTCCATTTCAATACCAATAAAGCGGCGGTTTAACTTCACACATGCTTTACCTGTTGAACCGGAACCCATGAAAGCATCAAGCACAACGTCACCTTCTCGACTGCTAGCAGTAAGAATGTGCTCCAGCATTTCCGCTGGCTTTTCGCATGGATGTTTACCTGGGTAATACGCGACAGGGGAAAAGGTCCACACATCGGTATAAGGAACGTCACTTGTGACACTAAATGGACGACGCAAACTTTCGTACTCCGCTTTCAAATCATCGTACTGACGAGTCAGTGATTGATAATCAGCGTTTAATGCATCGTACTCTTTGGTTAACTCATCATGAGAACGCTCGAGCTTTCCGGCATGTTCAGAAAACAACGCCTGCAGCTTTTCGTATTGTTCACGATTTGGAAGTTGCCATTGGCTAGCACTAAACCAGTGCGAACACATCTGAGTGCCAGTGGCTTGATTGATTTCCTTGGCTGAAATACCAAGTGACTCACGCGCTTGCTTGAAATAATTAATCAGAGGATCGAATACCTCTTTCTTTAATTCAGCGCATCGTTTCGCATAGCCAGCCACGCCTTTAGCATGACCTTCAGCACCGTAATGTTCAGCGAACAACACGCGCTCGGTAGCAGGGAAGAACGAACGTAAGTCAGTTTTTCTCATTCTGCGCCATGGACCGTTTGGCTTAGCCCAAATGATATGGTTCAGCACATTAAAGCGCTGCCTCATAAGCAATTCAGTATCAGCAGAAAGCTTGTGGCCACAAAATAAGTAGATACTGCCTGACGGCTTTAGCACTCGCCAAAACTCAAGCATGATCTCGTCTAACCACGCCAAGAACGTTTCAACATCTGGCCACTGATTATCCCAAGCGTTTTTCTTTACTTGGAAATAAGGCGGATCAGTTAAAACAAGGTCGACGCTGTTATCCGGTAAGGTTTTTAGATAAGAAAGGCAGTCTGCATTAAACAGCTGCACCGTATTATTTAAGAAGGAATGATTCATAGTGCCTCCGAGCTTAGGCGCTCTTGGCACTCTCCTTAATCAAAGTTTTGCACCGTTTGCATTTAATCGAAACAGTGCCAATAAATTCACATAACTTTGCGCCACACTTATGGCAACGCAGTTCTATTAGTTTTGTCATATAGTCTCACTTTCGTGTAGACTCCAACCGCTTTGCAAAGCTGGATGGGCCTTGGTTTGGCTTATGACTAGCGTAATAGGTCAGATGGCTGTGAGGTGTTCCCGCACTTCACAGTCGCCCATTTCATTGCCGTAGAAGATGCACAGCTCCCTCTCTGCAAAGCAGGTCTCAGGTACTCAAGGCTGCGCCCAAATACGAAAAAACCCCGCCATTTGGCGAGGTTTCAATTTGTTCACGGTTACAAAAACCGCACTTTGGTAAATTTATACCCTAACTATAGGACATTTGCAACTACATGTTGTGGTTTATTTGCAGTTAACACACAAGATGTAGTGTTAAGCGTTAACAGCATCAATTCGCCCACCTCGGTTGTAATGTAACGCCCATCAGGGATCTGCTTTAATTGTCCGGCCTGGCTTAATTGCTCCATGACAAAGGCCACATGCGGCAAACTTGCCATACCCCTAGCCATTGCATACCCACCAATGCTTTCGGCGCTTTGTGGTCCGCACGATGCGTTTTCAAGTATTTCTTTTACTAAGTTTTCTTGTGTGTTTTTAATCTGGTTCATATAACTTCTCCTGGCGTTTTAAAGTCAGGACGACACTAATTATTGGTCACGGGGAAAGCTAGTCTTATTGGTGATAAAGGCCGTGAGTGTGACCACGACCTCTCATTCAAGAAAAACAACTAGCTATTGAGAGGTGTCTCCCTTAATTGCCAATTCTTGGCTTGCCCGTTGGCCCTTGGTCTTTACCTAGTTGCGACATCACCGCAAAAGACTGGCGTTGCAGGGCTTCAATTTGCATCAGTAACCCAATAATCTGAAAATTATTGTTAGTTACGGTTTGCGCCTCAATTGACATGTCACCCGCAATGTTTAGTGACTTGGCTTGAACCTCAACGCGCAGCTTCTCTGTTAGCGCTTCTAACTTCCAACCCGTCGGATTATCACGACTCATCAAAACTGGGAGATTTGTTGCTGCTACTTGCTGTTGAGCTTCTTCGATAATGTGAGCAACGTCGTCAACTTCCAGTCCGCAATTTTCAATCATTTCTACAAGCTTTTCGTTCATCTTAATTTTCCTTTTTCATTTGTAACTTCACCATCAATGACCACTGAACGGCTTGGTGGTGAAAACATTGTCGACGTTGGCTGCTGCTCGAGCAGTGTTTCGATTTTTATCCTTGCCTGCATTCTCGCTATTTCTAACCCGAGAAAATAACCAGTATCTTCTGGCCTTTCTTTTTGTAACTGCTTGGCTTCTTGCTCATCTTCTTTAAGCTCTAAACAGTAGTCCCTCAGCTGCTTAATTAATTCTCTACTCATCACGCAACACTCTCTTCTTTAACCACATCAAAATGGACTTGCGTTATGACCTCACGATCACCAATAGGACGCTGATAACAACGACGAAGCTCGCTTTTTAAATCTTCCATAGTTGCAAAGCCATCTAGTCTTGCATCATTAAGTTCAAGGTCTGATAGCAGGCAGTGGTTCACATACCAAATATTGACAGGTAAAACCTGTCCTGTTTTTTCGTTCTTAATATGTGCTAACCCAGGATGAATATCTTTATTACCAAGACGAACACTTGTGCATTTATGATCCGAGAAGATGCGATTAAAGTTCTCGTCATTGAGTGTTAATTCGGTATCAACCGAGTGAACTACCTTATTCTTCATTATCATCACCATCATATTCAATAACACTAACAGGCTGATTAGGTTCTTCCGTCCTCCAACTTGGCGTCCATCGGTCAAGCCAAGCCATTGCTTGTGGTTGAGTCATGCGATTATTAGTCATGACATAGGCAATTAATTCACTGGAATCAGACGGAAACATGATCAAGCCTGCTGGGTGTAGAGTAGGGCAGCGCAAAGGCTATAAAACACTACGCCGCCAATAATTAGCTTTAACCTAAGCATTGCCATTACATGCAATGCACAATGGCTGGATATTGAAGCCCGATCGGAGCAAACGGGATATCATCATCAAAATCCATTGGTGGTTCGTTATATTGAGGTTGAGCCTGCTGAGGCTGATGCTGTCCCCAACCTCCTTGATTTGGCGCTTGCTGTTGCGATGCTCGCTGTTGGGGAGCTGGTCGTTGCTGTGGTGACGATGGTTGCTGTGGCTGGCCCCAAGACTCTTGGCGCTTCCCACCAAGCATTTGCATTGTTCCCTTGTAAGGCTGAACAACAACTTCGGTGGTATAGCGGTCTTGACCGCTTTGGTCTTGCCATTTGCGAGTTTGAAGTTGCCCCTCAATATAAACCTCAGAGCCTTTACGTAGATACTCAGCCACAACTTCCGCGATCTTGCCAAACAGAGCAACACGGTGCCATTCTGTTTTTTCTCGCTGCTCACCTGTTGCTTTGTCTCGCCATTTTTCGCTAGTAGCAAGAGTGATATTCGCCACTGCACCGCCATTAGGCATATAACGAATTTCAGGGTCTTGACCTAAGTGGCCAACTAAAATTACTTTATTTACTCCACGACTGGCCATTATTCACCATCCTTATCTAACTCGTTTTCCAACAAGCAAGAGCGGCCACCGAAGACTAAAGACAGATCTTCAATAAGAAGACCTAACTCTTCTGTCATAAGGAAGAAGTCAGCATTATGGTAAGCAATATCATCATTACCCTCGGGTTCTGCATCACTATGAAAACGAAGTTTGACTAACTTCATATCGACATTACGTTGAGTCTTAGATTCAGGCTGGCTGATAAGAGTAAATGAGACTTCATATTTCAATTCGTTCTCATTGATCAACTGACACTTATCCATGTCACATTCAACCAAGGAAAGGGAATCGAACACGCTAAAATCAATCGCATTACCTTTAGATACAACTGTTTGTTTTGCCGTTTCCCCACGGCCTTTAATCGTTCCTTCATAATCAACATACAGCCATTCAGGCTTAATAAGGCGATGATCATCTTTAGGCAAGCTCACCCAATCATTAGCATAAGCACAAGGCTTAATGCCGAGGCGAATTGGCAAACAAGAAAAAGAACCTAATGCCTTGCGAATGCCGCCAATAACATCTTCACACTTACCATCAGCTTTCTCATCAATGACCAATAGCTGGCGCTTTATATCGATGTAGAAATTAGAACGGTGGTGCTTAACAGGCTGCAAGCGAAGTAATTCAGCGTGAGCGGTAGTTTCAACATCATCACGAAGTTGATTAGTAATCTTGGTACCTTTCTCTTCCAAGTCAGCAATGCGGCGATCTTTTAAAGCATTCAACTGATCACGAGGCACTGAGCGAGTGGCGTCAATGTATTGAAGAAATAAGCAATCATTAACGACATGCGTTACTTTCTCGTTGTCATTAAATAAAACATGTTCAAAACCAGTGCTCTTTACACCAGTCTCACTCAATGAGGTGAATCGTTTTGATGAAATCTTTTCTTCAATATCGGCAATGGAAAGGTTGAATTCGTTCAACTCATAAATAGAAGCGTTCTTAAATAGCATGGGTTATCTCTAATGCTGGATTCTGTTAAATTCGATTTGAATGCCATTTGGCTTTGCGACCACGGTCGCAATCGGCTTTTCGTCTTGAACCCAACATTCATTCTCACAGTGGTAACCTTGCTTTTCTAAGAAAGTCTCTGCTTGAAAATATGTTTGAAAGGTAAAAGGTTCATTACTGATTGCCATGGTTCGCATAATCGTCCCTTAGATGCTCAAACGTTCACTTTGATGCTCAATAACGTATGTGTATAAATGTCTCATTTCTTTCTCCTGGCTTATGCGGCTTTATTTACCGCTTGGTTGTGTTGCCTAGCGTAATCACGTTTCCACATCATTAATATGTGAGCGTCACGTGGTCTATTACACATGCTCCAAGAAGCTATAACAGCGTTCTTGTTGTCGAATGTTGGAGTGCTGAATTTGCAGTTTGGACACTCCAACTTTAATAAATTATGTTTTTTGTTATATCGCCACTCAGGCAACCATTTCATTTCTGGTTGTAGCTTGTGGGCGACATTGCAAAGGCAAGTAGCCATTTCTTCTGGTAGTTTTTGAGCTGCGGCCCCATTCATACACATGATCAAGTCCCTCCTGATCGAACTTATTTAAAATTTCGAGCAGGCGATTCCAGCGGCAAGACCAGCGCTTATTCCAAGCGGCCTCGCTCTTACCTGCCAACTGTGCAATCTTGGTTTGTGGCAGCAGGGCCGTACCTGCGTTTATTTCGTCTCGCTTTTGTTGGCAAGCCAACAGCGCAAGATGCTTCATTAATTCAGACGAAGAGCCTCTTAACGTGCGTTCTTCTTGCAAATTAAACTGAGCAAGCAGTTCAACTAAAAACTCTCTAGACGGCAGTTGTGCGCCGTCGCTGTAGCAATAACGCAACCATTCAGCGACACACGTGCGTGCGTTATTCATCGCTCTGACAAGCTTGGTGTACTTAAATGCTTGCGGTGGCAAAGGCATTGGTGACGTCTTGAATGTTCTGCATGCTAACGTTGTGATCGGCTGAGCATTGATTCGACTTGTCGTTTCATTACCCTCGCCATCAACCCCAACAACGATCTCTCGAGTAGGGCGCTTCTGATACTTACTATTGCTACTACCGTTATTCTCAAAGCCTTCCAACTGACCTTTGGTGCGAGGAACAACTAGCAGTGCTTGGCGGATTTCTTCACGCAATCCTTCTTTGTTATATCGCACTGCAAATCCCTCTATTCTTTTCTGAATAACTGGCTGTTAGCCATGGCAACATAAGCCGATGGCAAAACGCCACAGGCCTTATTTATTGCGCCAAGCTCAACAAAGCTGGTAGCAATAAGCTCATACAATTCATTTGATAGCTGCTGTAAATCAGCTTTATCGTCGTTGCTGTTATAAACACCGTCCATTGCTGGCTCTGAGTGTTGAAGCACATCAGCAAATTCTTTAGATACGTTCGAAAGAGAAGCTTGCATTTCAGTGAGCTTGGACTGAGTGCCGATTGGGGATAGTGGGGTATAAAATGTACCCATGGCACCGCAAACATCATTCATGCACTTGGTTCTGTATTCACTCGGCAATGCAGCCATCCAGCCAAACGTGAAGTCAGCAGGCATAGGCGAATCTTCTTTAATAATTCGTTCTATCTGCTTACATTTGGTTTTCTGCCAACGCTGAAAATCATCAGCATCAGTAGGCTCTTCACCCAATGCACCAGACTCGATCAAATTGTTAAGCAATGCCCCTTTAACAAATTCATCACGACGTACATTAGACACATCGAAATAAGCAAGCGTATGTCTAATGACAATCTGCGCTAAGTTGCTGTCGTTCGCTCGACATTTCATTGCTGCTTCTCCTTGCGTAAACTTGTTAAAAAGTCAGGATAGTTATGTGGATTTATCAAGTGCTCTAGAGTTAAACCTAGGTTTCCATAACGTCGAATTATGTTTAAACAAACTCGACCTGAAACTTCATTGGTTTCACCCCGTTCTAAGCGGCTAATTGTTGGTCCACTACTATCTACAATCTGTGCGAGCCGATTTTGAGTAAGCTTCTCATTGGCTCTACATATATATAAAGGCGTTTTCATAGTGCCATTTTTTCACATATGGGATTTTCACGCAAGAAAAAATTCCCATATATGATTTTCATGTATGAATATTTAGGATGATAATTAAGGGATGAAATTACATGAACTGCTAAAAGCAGAAAGGCAGCGGCTAAAGATAAGTCAGGCTGATGCCGCATATACAATGAACGGCTGGAATATCGATGTTTCAACATCGACAATCTCTAGAGTCGAGTCTGGTTGGCCAGCGTCTTGGGACGTTGTGAATGGCTATTGCCGGATATTTGGTTGGTCTTTATCTGATCTTGAAAAGCGATTAAATGGTTATGTGGATAAAGACGATAAATCAGTTCCTGTAAATATCGGAAAGCATGTCCCTATTGTTACCTGGGTTCAGGCTGGCGGCTGGTCTGACAGCCCCTTTGTACCTGAACATGACCAAGAAACTACGTTTGTTACAGGGAAACTTCCAAAAGGCTGTTTTGCTTTAAAGGTGAGTGGAGATTCAATGACTAACTGCGAAGGTAGTCATACGTTCCCTGACGGATGTTTAATATTGATTGATCCAAATAGAGTCGCAAATACGAAAGATTTTGTTGTTGCTGTTGATGAAGCAACCCAAGAAGCAACATTCAAGCAATTAATTGAAGACTGTGGCAGAATGTATTTTAAACCATTAAATACACAGTACCCGGTCATGAAAGTAACAGAAGACACCGTGGTAAAAGGTGTTGTGTTCAGAAAAATTGAAGATAAAAGCATCTAACACCCAGTGGTGAGATGTTTTTTATTCCCATGTGTGAAAATTTCCATTACTATGTGGCGTAGTCGATGGTCATTTTGCATGGGGATAATATGTTTTTATACACAGAAAAGAACTATGTATTTGATTTAAAAGACTTTTTTGCAAATAACAGGCGTAAAAAAAGCCAAGAATGTGGCGTTCTTGACTTCTTTACGCAGATTTTACTAGCAGATAATAGACAGACTAGAGTTAAAACCCACCTCAAATTTGGTTTAATTCTAGCTGTCTACTTGTGTACGTGCAACCGAAATTTTGCGTTTGAGCAAAATTTACTCGTTGTGCGTTCTGCTCTCTAAACACGGACAGTAGATGAACCATTTAGAATTAACATTAATAGAAGTTGAAGAAGCACTAAGCTATATCAACCCTGACCTGCCTTTTAAGGACTGGTCTAAAGTTGGTCGCGCACTCTATTCTGAGCACGGCGAGAATGCCCGTGATATCTTTGAAAGCTGGTCTAGTCAGGGCAGTACCTACAACAAGAAAGAATTCCAAAGTTGGTGGAAGAACTTCCGCCGCACTAAAAAAACCTCCTTCGGCTCATTTATTTATGAAGCAACGGAAGCTGGTTGGAAGCCTGAGCGTAAAGAACGTACTGCAGAAGAGAAGCAACAGCTTCACGATGAGTTCACCAAGCGACGCAAAGCAGCAGAGAAGAAACGCGAACTAGCTGAGCAAGCGCAATGGACAGAACTGGAAAAAGAGCACCACGAATTCAAAAGCTGGTCGGCTCAATTTGCACCTACGGGTTATATGCAAGAAAAGCAAATGACCGACTTGGCTCGATTCGTAGACGTTCGCTTAGGTTACGACAAGTACCAACGCCCATTCTTAGCTTGGCCTATTCACGATGAACTATTTAACCAAGGTAATTTCTGCGGTTATGAAAAAGTCATCGACAAGCGCATCCAGATCGGCAAGCGCAAACTAAACAAATTCACAAGTGATAATGCCCGAACTGATATCGGGTTTATTACGTTTGGTAAGGATTGGGTCCACGGTCGCAAACGTGTGTTTGTTGTCGGTGGTCTTGCAGATGCTTATGCAGCTCACCTCACTAGCGGTGAAGTGGTTATCTCACCAATTGGTGAGGGCAACATTCCTCATATAATTGAATTGCTTCAAGAAAAACACTCGGACGTTGAATTTATTGCCGCACCTGATAATGATAAAACAGGTTGGGAAATGATTGAGCGTGCTGGCGGCTTCTGGACGCTACCACAAGCGGAAGGTAAAGACTGGAGTGACGTTTATATTACTGAGGGAGATGAAGCTCTAGTAAGCCAATTGAACAATGTGAGAGGCTTTCAAACTCTAATTTCAAATACTCGATACCTACAGGCTGAGATTCGTAAAGGTTTAAACCTCCTGAAATCAGGCATGGGTACAGGTAAATCAACAACGGTTCAAAAGTTCATTAGACAGAACCCACAGTTAAAAACTCTTATCGTTTCTCACCGTCGCGCTCTGGCTAAGTCACTTCGTACAAGTATCAATGATGAAAGTATCCAGGTTGAGTATTACGAAGACCTGATCATTAAAGATTCAGGTAAAGGCATTGATGCCAATATGGCTCTGAGATCAGCAAATATTCTTGTTTGCTCGGTTGATTCACTTCACCGTTTAGCTGGCTCTCGTTGGGATGCGGTTTTTGTTGATGAAATCGAACAGAACCTTAGCCACTACTTTGCAGAAACTAACCGATTCGGTGAGCACTGTCTTAGCTACCTAACTTTTGCACTTACTCATTCAGACTATCAAATCCTTGCAGATGCTCACCTTGGTGATTTAACCAAGTCGTTCTGCAATCGTATTGGCCTGCACTCTGGTTTCATTTATGACAACCAATACCAAACAGGCAAAGACGAAAACGGCACACCTAAAAAGCTATTCGTTTACGAGTCAAAAGCACACTTAACTGAGGTAGTAATGCAGCAGTTAATGGCTAAAGGTAAACGTTATATTTACGCGAACTCTAAAGCGGAAGTAAAACGTATAGCGACTGCAGTTGAACAAGAACGTGAGCGTGATAACTACGCTGGCAAAGTTTTAGTTGTGCACGCTGACGTTACTGATCAGGAAGATGTTGCTACGGCATTGCAAGATATTAATGCGGTAGTGCCTGATCTGGATGTAATCATCGCCAGTCCTACACTTGGTACCGGATTTGATATTAGCGCCAACTGTCACCAGTTCGATAAAACTATTGGTTTCCTATCAAGTCGTGTAGGTACAAGTGAAGAGGGCCACCAAGGTTTAAACCGTGCGCGTAACATTACCGAGTTTCATGTTTACTTAGATCCGGCAGAACGTAGCGAACCAACTGACTCTGATTACATTCACAGCAAACTTATTGATGAAGTATCGGCTGAGACAATGAAAGTGTTGGCCATTGATCCATCAACTGGCGAATACACATCACGCAACCCACTTTTTGAATGGCTTTACTGTGAAGTTAAAGCAAAGCAAAACCTTTCTAAAAACCGTTATAAAGCTCGCTTCATTGAGCTGGCTGAGCATGATGGCTATCAAATCATTCATGTTGCTAAAAATGAAATGGCAGCGACCATGGGTAATACCATCCGTGAACTAGCAAATGAACGTACCAAGCGCGAATTATTACGCGAGATTGGTGAGGCGCCAGTACACATCGGTGAAGCATTCGACAACATGATGATGAACGGTGAAAACCACTCATCAGTTGAGATTGCCAAATCTAAAGTGGTTCACGACTTAAACCTAGACGACGCGACTGACGACGAACTCGATGCCCTATACCCAATGGCGAAAGAACTTTATAAAGAGTTTGAACAACCAGGTGAAAACGCAGAACTTAATAACGCTGACGCGCCAATTAATTTCCCTGAATCACTACAAGAAGCCGTTACTTGTGCACTAGCTTTCCACCAAGAAAAAAACCGCTATGTTAATTCAATCAAGCGCCTTACTTGGGTGAACGTTACTCACCAAACAGCGAAAGCACTTGATACCAAAGATGTACAGCACGCAGAAAGCCGAGTGAGCTGGCGTCACCTTTCTATTCGCCGCGCTCACATGATCAAGTTGCTTCGTGTTGCTGGCATCGATGAGCAATTGAATTACAACGGCAAAAAATGGACTGCTGAAGAGTTAAACAAAGAACTCGGCCCATGGCTAAAGCAGAAGAAGAACAAAGACCGCCTGTTCAAATACTCAAACATCACGGTTACACCAAACACACTAGAAAACCCATGCCAATGGCTAAACAACCACCTGCGCTCGTTTGGCGTGCCTGTTGTTGCTGGTAAACGCCGCACCAAAGGTAAAGCAGTCAATGTTTACTTTGTTGATACCAACGCATGGGACGGCGTTCGTGCGCTTGTTGATATGCGTACTCGAGGCATTGAAGCAAGTATGGAAGACCACGATATGGTCGATTTGAAGACGCTGACTAATAGCGTGAACAATTTCATTGATTCAATCAACAAGGGCGACTTCAAGCCAGGTTGGAACATCTTATTCAATAAGATGGACAAGCAATGTGTACTGGCTGGCCAGATGGAACTTCGTGATGAACTGGCGCAAGCATTTGCCCAAATCGCGGACCGCTTTGATGATCAGGCGATTGAAAAAAGTGATCCACCCTCGCCAACAGTTTTATATAAATCAATCGGGCAAGGTGGATCACCTATTCACGCCCAAGATGCTAGCTGTGATAGGGGTTTGTCGTATATAGAGGGAGGGGAAAAAGATCCACAAGTTCAAGTCCACATCCCATCTGCTCAGACTCTCAGCACGCAACACCGCGAGGTGGTTGAATTGGTGGCTACTTTAGCTGTGAACAAGTACAAATTGCCTGCCGATAAGGTTGTGGCACTTATGGAGAAAGAGGGCTTAGAAGTGTTCTCAGGCAATGCAGAAGCATGGGCAGGCTCAATTCGAGACATCTTGGTTGGTGAGGTTTGGTGATGAGTATTAAAAAGTTAGATAGTAACCAAATTATTACCCACCGTTATTGGGTCAGCCAAAGAGTGTTAGACCATAAAAACAGTGAGGTTCCTGTGTTTATTCATGCATGCCGCCAGTTTGAATTTGAAAAAATCATTCCCCACATTAAGTGGTTGAAAGCCATGCGAGAATTGCGTATGGCGTTAAAGAGAGCCTTTTTTAGATGTTAAGCACATCTTACTCACTGTTTTGGTGGATAAATGCTTTTATACTTCAATATTCAGTTAGTTGAACGGATAAGAGTAATGATTGATGTGTTAAATAAGTTGGCAAGTAAAGGGCTAAAACTGTGGCTTGTAGTCATAGGGGTTATTATCCTTTATGCCGTGATATCTTCTTCTTTTGATGATACGCCGCAGCAGGTTAAAGACGCCAAGACCGATTTGTTCTTGGCTTACTCCAGCTCCATCTATGAACAGTCGGTGTGTGATACTAAAGACTTTGATGGTACTTGGATAATCCTATGTCACCCACGAGGCACTGCTAGCGGTGGTCTTTATGAAGTGTCGTATAAGGAAAGCAGTCCGGCTTATGTTCTATCTGCAATTAATGGTAAAGCGCAACAGCACCTTCCTAAGTTGCAATTAGTTGGTACCGTGAAGAAGAATGGTAAGGTTCACCCAGCCGACGCCATGGAAGCCTTTAGAAGCGATATTGAGGGATAAAAAAAGCCGCCAAGATAGGCGGCTTTTTTGTGTCTGT
This sequence comes from Vibrio sp. MA40-2, assembly GCF_047302445.1. Lineage (NCBI taxonomy): Bacteria > Pseudomonadati > Pseudomonadota > Gammaproteobacteria > Vibrionales > Vibrionaceae > Vibrio > Vibrio sp. MA40-2. Next base: position 15,700 of record NZ_CP178629.1, on the reverse strand, counting down.
TATTGCCAGTATTTAGCAAACTTCTTACTGTAATCCACCAGCAAGGCATTCACATACTCAGATTTTTTACCTGGCCCCATGTGTTCTAAAACCACCTGACCTTTATGTTTAACTTGCGCTATCCACCAGCCGTCTTTTTGCATCGTACTAATGAAAGGCTTTTTCGGCAAACTGGAACAGAACTGGTACTCATCCCATGCAGCATGCATCGCTTTCATTGCGTTATCAGCCGTTACAGTGAAATCGTAGTCAATGCCATGGTAGTTAATGCCAACCAGCCAGTGACCGCTTTCCAAGTGTTTTGGCACTGTAAATTTAGGCTTGTCTTCTGGCTTAACTTCCTCAGTGCCGGTCTTTTTCTCAGGAGCCTTTTTGGCTTCTTTCGGCTCTGTTTTTTTTGCCTCGGTTTTTTCACCATCATCTTGTTTTAGGATGGTTTCTAAGGTGGTATCAAACGACAAAGCCTCTTCAACAATTCCGAGGTATTTTCTTATTGTTGCGTAGTTTCCGCCAAAGTTCGATTTGATAGTGCGCTGCTTGATGTCAATGTCAGGATCTTGCTCTATAAGCTTTTTCACATTTTCATGCATGCGACTGATCGCTTTAGACGCGAGAATATCTTCGTGATTATCAAAGCGCTTTAGTTCTTCGAGCCTGTTCTTTTCCTCGGTAACGATGCTTTCCCATTTCTGGCCAGCTCTCAGTATTTTAAATTGCTTATAGTGAGCTTGTGCTTTGGGGTCTGAATGACCAAGCAATGTTTGGAAGAACATATCTTGGTCCATTTTCTGCCATCGTTTATCTGTTTCAAAAAACAACTTGAAACAGATAGCAGCATAAATCGCTCGAGTGTCTTTAAATACCCAAGAACGGTCAGGAATGCCCGTTGATATATTGGCTCCTTCCATCATATCGCGCATGAAATCATTCAGGTATGCAGCCGTTCTGTTGTGCACCAGCTCGTTAAACTGGTAATGCCTGCCTGCTTCTAGCTCTGAAATCATGTTGGTTATTTTTGAGTAGCCACGAAGCATTTTTATTGCTGCCAGTACCGTGTCTGCCTCAACCAAGCTGTATATCTCGAATTGATTTTCACGGTCAACACCACCACGTTCTTTCGCTTGGCCAGAGAACATTAATTTATGAGTACCAGACTTAACGAACTCACCCTGAACTAGCACTTCAATGGCTCGTCGGCCAGTGGCCAGCGCGATTCCAGTGGCTAAAGCTTCCCAATTCCAAACATCAGGATTAACAGGCGATAGCAGGAACTCACATCGAGCCATTATTGTTGGGTAATCAATATCAATGGTTTGCCCTTTCTTCTTAGATAAAGCAAAGGCGCTAGTTTCAGACGATACCGCAGCAGTGAATGAATCCTTTACCAGCCAACGCATGATCTCATGGTCTATTTTCAAGTGTTCTAAATCGTTAAACAGATCACCAGACTCATCTAACAACGCGAAAAGGGCATCCTTTTGCTGCGCTCGGTCGGCTTTATTCACAGGCTTTAGTTTCTGGACCTCGACCTTCCAGTCTTCAAAAGCTTTCGATGCCGCATTCACTTCACTTGCATAGCGAGTACTGTCGACGTTTATAGCCGAGATTGCTTTTCTTAGGCGGTCAGCTTGCAGGAGTTTATCTTTCAATGCCTTTACACCAAGACGAGTAGCTTCAAGCTCCAGGTCTTGCAGAGGCTCGATTAAATGCCTGCAATGAGGATATTTATTGGTTAATCGTTCAAGCGTGATAGCCAAAGAGTGGTGAAGCCAGCCATGGGCCGTCACCCTGTTGCGTATTTTGGTTAGGTATTTACTTGCTGTGTTGTGAGTGATGGCATCGCGCTTACTTTTAGCACGCTTACCATAAAGCGCCCGGGTGACCTTTTCAGCCGCACGCCTGAACGCTTGGGTCTTCTGGCCTTGCGAGCGTTCACTTTTGTTTATCTCATCAATTTCCTTGAACATATCTTCGATGATTTTATCAAGGTCAATTTTCCGGTTTCGTTTTTCAATATCGCTATCGCTCATGTCTCTATCTCCTGACGTTTTGTTGTGTGCATTATATAACATGATTAGATAATAATCAACAGTGTGTGCAACAATCAAATAACCTTAATACGTGTGCACAATATAACATAACACAATCAACCGTTATCCCTTGCACACGTGTGCACATCCTAACTATTTACGTAAATAGTTAGGATGTGCACACGTGTGCAAGGGGTAACAATGTGTATTATGATTGTGCACACATTTAACGTGTGCACGCTATAACATTTATAGTTGTTATATTTTGCACACATAGAATTATTGGCGATTGAAAGTTTAATCAGGGAAGTGTGCACTGTTTTTACTTGATTGGTCATGATGAGTGGGTGTGACTGGCTTTTAACTTCACTTCCTATCACTTCCTTTTAGTCCTAACCCATTGTTTACAATTAGGTTTTAACCGGAAATCAATAATTAACCCGTTTGGCATTCACAATAGGCAGAAACAATAAGCAGTAGACTCGCCAAGGAAGCTTCTATTTGTGACCTATATCTAAAAATCAATCAGGTTATAAGTTGTCTATTTTTATTTTGGTTGCTCTTTTTTGTTGTTTGAATAATAATAAAAGGCAACTTATAACCGCTAGGAAAAACTATGAACGTATCAAACCTTATGAGGAACTGCATAGCCGCAGCAAATGACTTGAGTTCTCGACGCGCCAAGGCTGTATTTGGTGATGATTCACCAGAGGCACGCAAGATTAAGCGCAGGTTCAAAATTAATGCAGCAGCTAAGTACATTGGTGTATCTCGACAGGCCATTGAGAAGGCCGAGAAAGAAGGGCGACTACCTCCTGCTGATTACATCGACAGCAAAGGTGATACCCCTCGCCCTATTCGTGAGGGCTACACGTTAGACCAAATCGAGATGATGCGAAATCACTTCAACACTCAACCATATCGACCTGCAGACAGTGAAGCCGTTGTGCTAGCCATTCCAGGTGGTAAAGGTGGTTGCTACAAGACAAGCACTGCTGTCAATTTTGCACAGTGGTGCTCGCTACAAGGTTATCGAGTGCTAGTGATAGACATCGATCCACAATCGCACCTATCTATGTATTTTGGATACCATCCAGAGCTAAACACCACCATTGGCGACACAGTGCTGCCATTCATGCTTGGTGATGAAGATGATCTGAGTTACTGCGTGAAAAGTACCGCATGGCCAAAGATTGAGATCATACCGAGCCACTTGCAAATGCAACGCTTAGAACGTGAGTTACCGGAAGCTGATATTCCTTATCAAACTCACACCATGCTGCAAGCCGGAATAGCAACCATTGCAGACAATTACGACATCATCATTATTGATGGCCACCCTGACTTGGGTATGGGAACCATGAACATGATCTGCGCGTCGGATGTAACGCTAATAGCAACATCAACCGAGGTGAACGATATCAACTCGACCACGCAGCTTATGGCCCTTATCGCTGATATCTATTCAGACAACTCAATGCTAGAAACAACCCACGAGCCAGTTGTTCGCGTATTACCAACAAAAATTGGTGGCGTAGGTTCATCTAGCCAAGCAAACGTGAAAGACATTAAAAAAATATGGCCAGGTCTGCCATTAGATAACGGAATAAGAGTCACTGACGAGATCGGGAAAGGGCAGCGTCGTATGGCTTCAATTTACGAACAAGCCGATGACCAGCGCTCTAGCCCTGCCGCTTGGAAACGTGCCAATGATGTTTTTGAAGCGACGTTTACCGAAATGCTAGAGGACTTAATTAAACCATTCTGGAGTGATGAGAAATGAGCATAAAAAATGATGTGGAAATAGACGTAACTCCAAGCTCTGTCTCTGTTCAAGCAGCAGGAAAACGTCACAAGAAAACACTTCAAAAGCTGGAAGAGAAAGCGGCAGCTGGCAGCACCATGACGCACAAAGTGATGGGTAAAGAGGTAGTGTTTAAGCTGGTGGAGGTACCATCAAATAAAATTGAAATGAGCACCATGGTATGGCTGGCCAATGAACGAGCACAAGAACTGCTCGATGCCCATGCGGTTAGCGACCTATTAGAGTCATTCAAAGAGCAGGGCCAACAAGTACCAGCCTTTGGTCGTAATGTGTGTGGTCAAATTGAGATTGCTGATGGTAGTCGCCGACGTCATACAGCGCTGGAAACCAAGAAACCATTTTATGTATGGGTAGGTAACCTCAGTCCTGAACAAATGGAATACCTATCTGAGGTTGGCAACCAGTACAAAGAAACGTCGGCATATGAGAAAGGTCTGAAATACGAGAAACTACTAAAAAATGCGACACAAGAAGAGGTATCTGAGGCCGTTGGGGTAACACGTAAGGCAATGATGCGCTGTGTTCAAACTGCACAGCTACCACAGGCATTTATCCGCAGTTTTACTTCACCCAATGAGCTAAGTGCGCGTAAAGGTGAGGCTCTATACAAGCTGTACAAAGCACTTAATGAGGAACAACAGTTAGAGATTGTCAACTTTTGCGAGTCTTGGTTGATACCCGAAAAGGGCAAGCACACAACGGACGAACTGGTTGATTTATTCACTACCAAGTGTGTGGGAACTAAAACTGAAACAACCAAGCCAGAACCAAAAACATTAACAGACAATGCGACAGTAATGGTGAAGAATGGTAATGCGAGGTTTGATATTAAGAAAGTGTCGCCTCAATCACTGAAAGCTATTGAAGAAGCAATAACAAAAATTCTAGATCAAGAAGCTCTGGATAATTTTTAGGAAGGATAGATGGCAAAAAGCCCAGCACTGCAGCTGGGCTTTTTTTTGAGTTAAACCGCCAGGAGAAACTCAATTTTTAATACTGGCGCCGAATGTGATAGCATCACGCTCGGCGCTAAAGGTTACTACCTTTGGCGAGGTAGTAATTGATTAGCCCATTAATTAAAAATTAAAGGAGGCTACCAATGAACCCGAACAGTTCAATAGTAGCCGCTATCAACTTAGAGGGCAACTGCTATGCAAAAATTTCCTACAAAGACACTGATTCTGTGCGTGACCGTATTGGTCGCAATCGGATTGGTAAGAGACTCGCTCTGTCGAGTGGAATATCAAGGTGGTGGGAGTAAATTTGCAGCAGTGTTAGCCTACGAAGTTAAGTAGCGGCAATAAAAATGGCGGAGAAATCCGCCATTACTATAAAATGTTTTTGTTTGCCTGAAGCGCCATATTTACCCTGCATGTGCGGGTGAACCACATTAGACCAAATCGAAATGATGCGAGAGTGCGACCTATCCCTGCATGTGCGGGTGAACCTCTAATGAAGTTCACATTTATTTTCAATGCGTTAACGCAAAACAAAAATAGCACCGACACATTTTGGATTTCCCTGTTCAACGTTTGCACTCTGGCAAACTCCAAGGGCGTAAATTCGGGTGGGTCTCACCCTATTGTATTTTCTTAGGCTATAGCCATGTTCGCAATGTTGATCGCGGCATTAATATCACGGTGGTGATTAGCCCCACACGCACATTGCCACTCTCGCATTGCCAACGTTAATTCTTTATTAACCAAACCACAAGCTGAGCAAGTTTTACTGCTCGGCTCAAACCTGCCAATTTTCAACAGGGCAACACCACGCCATGCACATTTATATTCTAACTGGCGGAAAAACTCGCCCAAGGCAACGTCTGCCAAGCTGCGGTTTAACCCTGCCTTGCGAGACGCTCCATTCTGGATGTAATTACCATTATCGTCTTTCTTTGATTTAGGCCTTGCCATCATGCCTTTTACATTCAAACTCTCTACCGCTAGTGCTTGGTTATCGCGTGTTAGCTGGTGAGTGAATTTATGCAAAAAATCATTACGCATATTGCCAATGCGCCAATGCAGTTTAGCAATGCGCTGTTTTAATTTATTTCGGTTAGCACTGCCTTTTTTCTTACGTGCCAATTGCCGTTGCAAGCGGCTCATTTGCTTTCGGTAACGCTTCAATAATGCAGGGCTATGCACTACCTCACCATTACTGAGTGCCGCAAATTGGTGAGTGAGCCCATCTGTTTTACAACCCACATCAATTCCGAGAGGTTGCAAATTTAACATGGGTTCTGCTGGGTTTTCTCGCTCATCTTCAATGAGTGCCGTGGCCATGTAAACACCACTGGCTAACTGACGAACGGTAATCCGTTTTATCTTACCCTCAAAGGCTCGGCCTCCTCTGAATTTCACCCATCCAATTTTGGGTAACTTAATGGTTTTGCATTCGCTATTAACATGAATATTTTGCTTACAAGTAAAGCTTTGGCGAATATTATGTTTCGATTTGAATTTAGGGTAGCCTGCTTGTTCACCATTTTTAACTCGACGAAAAAAATGTTTAAAAGCAGCGTCCACATCTTTGCAAGCCTCTTTCAGAGCTTGAGAATCCACATCTTTTAGCCATTCAAACTCAGATTTCAAAGGAGGCAAGCGACGCTCTAACGCTGCGGAATTAGGGTGCTTTTCACCTGCTTCACGCTGTTGTTGGCAATGCGCTAGGGCGTTGTTATATACCCATCGAACACAACCAAATGATTTGGCAAAAAACTCCCTTTGCTCTGCGTTCGGGTACAATCGGAATTGGATGCCGTAATACATAATCAACCCCACCAATACAGGCCAGCCATACCACATAGGGCAATGACGACAACAGAAACAAATTCAATCACTGATTCTTTCACCATAATCACATCTCTCTCGGCAAGAGTTTGTAAATACGGTTATTGATCTCTTTACACTCTTCCGCCATATCCATGGCAGCAGTAACCGAATATTTGGCAATAGGTTGAATAGTAATGAAGCTGTTTTGATTTTCCATCGCGGCTTCTAGCGTTGCGAGAATTCCTTCAATCTTAGCAAGGCGAGACTCTAACTCTTCAACACAACCGAGTTCATTAAGGCTTTCAAATCGTTGGCTCATGCTACACCTCCGTTACGAATAACGGCTGCAAATACCAATACATAATCACGAGCGAACAGCTTGCGTGCTTCACGCTCTGAATTGGCACTACAAGTAATTTGTTGAACGGTGCTATTTGGGGTGCTACGGCGCAATGCCGCGAATTTGAATGTGTGCATAATGAACTCCTAGTCGAATTAGAGTTCACCACCGCAGGTTCCAATCTGATCTGGTGGCGAACTGAGCAAGGTTGGAACTACCGTGACATAGGAAACGGCCAGCCGAAGCTGCCTCACTCAGCCCACCATAATTTGGCTTGCTGAATTTTACGCACTTACCCTGCGGCAATCTGGCACTCGGGGTGCTCGGTCACTCAAAATGCAGGTACAAAAAAACACGCAATTGGGTGGCGTGTTGTGCGCCTAAGTCTGAACGGGGTTCCAATCCCGGCACTGGATTTTGCCAGTGCATAATTAGGTTACTGGTTAACTGGCTGGTGTGTCAACTAATTTTTTAATGCATCAGCTAATTCATTAAGAAAGGCGATCACAATCTGCCGAAACCGAAAGGGTAATTTCCGAGAGACTGCCGCAACTTCTCTTTCTGTCACAAACTCATGGGTGAACAGAGACATAGAAACATCCAAATCAGACATTTTTAATGAATCAAGATAACTACGATACTGGCTCATCTTCATATCAGATTCACCTGACTCTATTCTCTGAATAGTACGCTCACTAATGCCTGTCAATTTAGACATTTTCTCTTGCGAAATACCGTTAGTTTCACGATATCGCCTTAAAACAAAGACAATTGGGTCAATTTTTCTCATATATAACACGTCACTATTGTCAGTAATTTTCTACTTTCACGCCAACTATGACGTGACTGCTTTCAATCTGTGTATGAGATCGATTGCAATAAGTTTTTTATTGTTATTATGCTTACCAACAAACGTGCCATAAGAGTACGCTGTTAAAAAAACAACGTCTTACGTGTAAAAGCAACAAGCTTGCGCATTTCAGAATTCGTGTGATTCTTAATGTGACATGCAAATTGCATAAATTAATAATAGTTGAGCCTAGGTTGTATGAACAAAAATTTAGAAATGAAAAAATTGATTGGTGATTTAGAAATGATGGCGGCTGCGGCTGAGCCTGGAGTGGTGGTTACTGAGGAAATGAGTGTAAGTTGTTGTGTTACGCTACTAAAAGCGGCAAACGAGCTGAGGCGACGGCTTAATGGTGAGAAAGGGGTATACACCCCTTAGTTTTGAGGTTGTGTGGCGTGCAAGGTAGTACGAGTGCCATTTTTGACGCTACCGTTTGTGACCACTTTATCGAGCGACCATTTCCCCATCATGTAAACAGGGAAAGTATCGTTAAGCTCAATCAAGCCTTCAGCAGTAAGGTGAGGATTTGCAGGCACATCAAGTCGGACTGAACTACCAGTCCGGCTCAATTTACGAAGTTCACTTTCACATTGCTGCTTGGCTATCGCTTCGCTTTCAAATCGCTGGGTCAACCTCTTGAATGGAAATTCACCCACCGACACTTTCTTTTCTTCGCCCGTATTTTGGTCCAACCAAAAAACCCATACACCACTAAAGCGGCGTCGGCTTGGAAAGTCCACACTGGCATTAATAAAGCTCGAGGACGTTGGCTGGTTGTTCTCTGGTAAGCTAAACGTAACAGGCTGCAATGATTGGCCTGTAATCGACTTTAACTGCCCTCTTCGCCCCATGACATACAATTTATCAATCGGCTTGGCCACCGCATCATACTTGCGTGCTAAGCGAGTCAAAAACGCCATGTCTGTTTCGTCAGTCTGATCAATATGCTGAATGGCAATGCCATCTAAATCAGAAGATATCCGAGGGCTAAGGTTATGCCGATTAACCAACTCACGGAAAATAGCACCGACCGTGGTGTTTTCCCATGTTTGACTACGACGACGCTTAAACTCGGTTTGGTCAGCGACTTGAAACTGAGCGGCGGTAGCCACTATCGTTACTTGATGTGGCCAAAGCTTAGGAGTAATCCGAGTGATGGTGTATTGCCCTTTATCAATCAGATTCTCTTTACCGTTAACAACATCGCCCCATGAAAAACCAAGTTGCTCACCCTCAACAGGTAATGAGTCCAAACCAGGAGCGGCCACAGTCAATGTCAGTTGATCGGATTGATGGCCAGCAGCATCTACAAGCTGCCAGTTCATCAAAAAACGATTAATAACATTGGCTCCCTTTCCGGTTACTCGAGCAACGAATTGATTACTTAATCCCATGGCGTGACCACTCGCTCAGTTTTAGATTCCGGCACATCAGGCAACGCAACAACAATGCCTGCTGGATACGTTGAACCACGACTCGCCAATTTTGGGTTAATGGCCCAGAACGCTTCTTCCAATGAATCATCATCACGGTCAAAGTAGCGAAACAAGATCCGGCCAGCAGTATCACCAGGTAAAGTTTCCACGTTTCTAGCCATTGCCGTATTCCTCTAATTGCAACGAAAATTCAACCACCATCGCAGTACCATCATCAATCACTCGACGTTGGCGTTCTGAAACTTGCATGAATTTCCACATTCCTAAGTTGTAGCCATAGGTGTCGGTCAACATAACCGGCTTCTTCAATCGGTTGATCTCTCGCAAGGTGTTAATCGACTTCATACCATCAGCGCCAAACCATTTCCCTTGGATGGATAACGTATCCAAAGGTGATGAGGTGTGTTGGCTAACTGGCTTACCATTGATGATATCCATGTTAAGCCAACCACCTTTGCTCTCACGATTTAAAGACTCATAAGCAGTACCAGAAGCAAGCCCGAAAACGAAAGCCTCACGCTTATTATCTTCGGGAATAGAAATGATCATCTGATTCATTACAACTCGCTCCTGTCTGTTAACGACGCATCCAACCGGACATCCATTTCATTACCACTCATCACACCAAGTAATTCAGCTTTCAATCGCTCAACCAACTTATTCACCATGGCTTCATCATTGGCTTCATTACCGGAAGATGGAGGAATAGTGATCTGAGGGCTAAAAACAATTTGACGCGAACTGCTTTGGGTTACTTTATTCGCCACGCTTTCAGGGGATGGCAATTTATCGACAATCGGAGGGACAGCCAGTTTATCTTCGGCTTTAACCTTGGTTTGAAGATCAGGCTTCGTTTCCGCTTGATCTCCATTATCAGAAAACCAACCGCCAACTTTACTTCCTAACCAATCGCCAAGCTCACCGCCAGCCAAACCACCTAAGGCTCCACCGATAACCGTGCCAATGCCCGGTAAAATAGCGGTACCAATAGTTGCACCCAAGGCCGCACCACCTAATCCCCCTGCCATATCACCTGCAGTCGAGCCAATTTCCTCGGCGTTACCGTTGTTAATAGCAGAAGTCAGTGCTGCGCCCTGCAACATGATATTTAACGGCTTAAAAACCTTTCCAGCCATTCCGGCTGCACCTGCCATCATGCCTTTCAATGGCAATGCACCCATGGCATCCCCTGCCATGGTGGCAACATCGGCTCCCATTAAAGCAAGATCAGCTGCATTAGCATTAGCTGTAATCATTGATAACGCGGTGCCGCCACCAAGAACAGCAGCTCGCTTGCCCCACTTACCTTTAGCACCGCCACCATTCATTGCCGCAACTGGTGCGGCTCCCATTGGCATGCTTGGTAAGAAATCAAGCGCACGACTACCAAAGTCCAGTAAACGACCTAACTTACCACCGCCACGGCGACGAGTTGAACGAGAACGAGTCGGACGCTTTCTATTGCGAACTTCTGCATTATGACCTCGTGTAGCTCGACCACGACCGCTATCGCCACCTAGACGGTCCATGGCTTGGTTTAGTTTTTGAAGTCTGGACGTCGCTCGAGTCGCAGATTGAGCGGTATCATCTAACCCCATGCCAAGCTTGGCTTTTCCAAGATTGGCATAGTTCTTACCTTGCCCAAGCAACAACTTGCCTGCTCTGAAAGCAATTGCGGCCGTTCTCATAGCTCCAATAGCAGTTGGAATCACCATCAATGCAGCTACAGCATTTGGAGACTCCATTGCAACTTCTGTAAGCCAGCTTGTAAATGGAGTAATAACATCAAGCACATTACCCACAATAGGCAACATACTTTCACCAAGAACGGTAAACAGACCTGTTACTGAGGCAGTAAACTTTGATATTTTCCGTTGAGCCGTTGCCGATTGAATCTCAAACTCTTTTTGCATCGAGCCAGCAAAGTTTGTGTCTTTCTCGACTAACTTGAACGCTTTACGGAAGTTCTCAAGGTTCTGCAACAAAGGCGCAATCGAACCAATTGACTCTGAGCCAAATAAGCTCTTCATCAATGCCGTTTGAACATCAGCATCTTGGTCTTTAATTGCGAGTAGAACCTGCTCCACGGTCTGTGGGGCGTTTTCCTGCATATCCTTAGCAAGTTGCGCAGGGTCAAAGCCTAAAGACGCTAGCGCATCCTTTTGAGTGCCACTTGCTGAATCACCTGCAGTCAAACTTAACAGTAGGTTCTTCGTTGCTGTGGCGGCAATTTCGGTACTTGCAGAACCGGACAATACCGCTGCAGAAAGAGAGGCCGCTTGGACTTCATCTAAACCTGCATTAGTGATCACCGCGCCCTGTCGAACCAACACCTCGGTAATATCTTTTGCCGTGGTCGCCATGTTGTCGCCAACATGATTCACCGCATTAGCAAGATTAACCGCTTGATCTTGGCTTAGGTTCATGGTGGTGCGCCATTTCATCATGGACGCACCAGCCTCATCGGCTGTCATGTCAAAAGCAACTGACATCTTCGCGGCTGATTCAGCGAAATTAAAGAGCTCGTCTTTGGCTATGCCATTACGACCACCTTCCGCAATAATGCCAGCAAGACCTTCCTGTGATACACCAAGCTTCGGAGCTTCAAGAATGACCTTTTTCCTAATGCTCTCCAACTCTTCAGGCGTAGCATCGTTTACCGCTTTTTTCACATCAGCAAACGCTGATTCAAAATCCACAGCAAACTTAATAGGAATGGCAAGTGCCGCTCCCTTAACCGCTGTATCAAACATCTGCCCAGTCAGTTCTGAACGAGCTTGGCGATTCGATTCAATATTGGCTTGAGCCGTTTTAACTTGAGCCAGCTTTTTACGCTGAGTTTCAAGGGCTGCATTGGCTCCGGCAATATCTTTGCGGATTTTACGTTGTGCATCACCAAACTTATGAGCCTGAATACCTGACTCGTTTAGCTTGCCTTTTAATTGGTGAAGAGAGGTCTGTTGCTTTTCATAGGAACCAGTTAAACGGCTAACATCACGACGGCTAGTGTCATAAGCTTTTCTGGCTGACTCCACCCGTTGTTCGTGAGTTTGCAAAGCTTCGGAGTAATACTTTACCTCGGACTTCGCATCACGAACCGCAGCTCGCATTTCCTTGGTTGGTTTATCCGTCGATTTTAACTGAGTTTCTAACTTGGAAAGCTCGCGTTCTGCCGCTTCTAATTCAGAACGCATAGCCTTGGTTGGTGCATCAAGCTGCTTGAACTCAACCGCTAGCTGTCCGGTTTTTGTTTTCGCTTGATCTAACTGTACTGACGTATCTTGTAAGTCACGCTTTAACGCAGCATACGTATCGATACTACGAGCTGTAGAATTAAGTTGTTTAAGCTCGGCAGACTGCTCTTTTACATCTTCAGTTAACTTATCAACTGAAGCAGAAGCGGCGCGAAAGGGAGCTGAATACTGATCAACTGCCGCAATCGCGATTTGGTATTTAGCATCGCTCATTACCGCTTCAACCTCTCAATTGCCAAATGAAAACGCCGCATGGCTACATCTGAGCGCATGCGGCGTATTTGCTCGTCACTGTAGGAGTAAATCAGTGGCAAGTAATCGCAAATTACTTCGACGTCTCTGCTAGAAAGTAATCCGCCGTTTTGTTCAAAAAATCGTTTAGTCGTCCCTGCAGTTGGTTCCAATCTTGGGTCGACAAGCGGCTTAGTTCAGCCTTGCTCAAACCAGAGCAATCTTGGGTTAACCACTCTGTTTTCGCTTCTTGGTTATCAGGAAGAGCATTCATAATATCCACCGATTGAACCGTCGGGACTTTCAATGTGATCTGAGTGATTTGTTCACCAGTATCACCTTTAATAGGCACCAATAATTCAGGGCTATCAGCATTGAGCTTTTTGCCATCTTGCTCAGCAAAGAATGAAGCAGGACGAGCAACATAATCTGAGAGATGACGAATCAGGGTGTTGTAATCTGGATACGATAAACGCTTCACTTCATCAGCCGTTAAGCCACAGCTAATGGATGCAAACTTTTCAAAAACCTTACGCTCATCTTCAGCATTAACTTCATCCAATACCGCTTTATGATCGCCGCGAGTAATGGGTTTCAGAACCAGTACTTTGATCTCTTGGTCTTTATCGTCTTTGACGGGCCAGCACAAAGTAACTTCAATCGGTTTCCACATGGTAAATACTCCAAAAAAAAGCCCCCATGTGGGGGCCAACTAGCTAAAAAGGAAAATGCGACCGTGGTCGCAATGGTTATGCGCGACCAATATTGCGGCGATGAACCGCCATGATGTCGCCTTTACCAAAGTCTAGTTCTTGTGTTTCTTCGTTCAGGTTGTAGCAAATCTTGCCGTTTTCAGTTTTCTTATAAACCGACGGCGCAATTTCAATCGTGCAACCTGGCTTACTACCCATCTTGCCCTCTTCCTCTTTGATACTGACGATCTCGCCAGTGTAGGAGTAGTGCATAGCAAAGGTGTTGCCTTGCTTATCTTGCTGCGATTCTTTCACATCAATCTGAACGTAATCGCCTTGGTTCGCACCATAAGCAGAAAGAACTTCTGCGCTTGCACCTGCCACTTTAAGCGAGCATTTCAGTGCTTCGATACCAACCATCATTTGACCAGCCATGAAGCGACCACCTAAGACTTCTTCCATCTTTTTGGTTACTTCTGGCGGAGTGTGTGATTCCAGCTCACCGAATAGCTTATTGCCTTCAACGGTGGCCTCTTGGAGCATCCGTGTACGTTGACCTGCCATTAAAGAATCTCCTCAAGAAATGACTCAATGATTCCAGCATCTTCGTTTAGCTGGTAAACCATGTGTTCGTTAGGTGGGAACGCTGCATAGCGAATCGCAATGTACCAAGTACCGTTGCGGTAGCTTTCAACGTTGTTCAATTCAGGGTGAAGCACTACTTCTGCACCAACGATCTCTTCTTTGGCTTTCAGAGTTGACAGCCAAACATTCAGCTTGGTGATCTCTTGCTCCATAAAGGTCTTGGTTAAGTTCTTCGCCATGGCACGCTGAGCAGTTGATGCCAGCTTGCGACAAATCGCTTGCTCCAAACCAACTTGGTTGATAAATCGGCCCGTCACAGAACGGTTACCAATCAGGCTAATGCCACCAAGGTCGGTTGCAGTGAAGTATGAAATGCCGTTTTTGTTCAGCAAGTCGCCTTCCGTGCTCTTATCCAAAATGTTGTAGCTAATGGTGCGCTGAACATCTTTGGCATAAGTGCCTTGGTTACCTGGAGATTCGTGTACTGGCATTGGAGCATGGCAACCAATAGACAGTAGCGACGGTGGCACGTAGATGTTGCCTGCCGCTTTCTTGCTGTAAATCGCTGGCTGAGGTTCAACCAAGTAAGCAGCATCGTAACCTGTACCTTCACCGCCTAACGTCGCTGAATAAGCAATCGCAGCATTGGTATTGGTACTGGTGCAATCAAGGTGAGGAATCGCAAACAGCTTCTTAGCCATTGATACCAGTTCATCACCAACCGTCTTGGTATGAGTGAAGCCAGGTGCCGCAATCAAAGTCGGCTTTTCATTACAGAGCTCAATCGCAGCAATACCAGTGCGCTGACCTGTCTGAGCATCGATGCCGCCAATGATGTTATTCATGGTTTCAGCCGCATCTGCGCCTTCTTCCACGACAATGACATACTGAGGCACTTGGGCTTTTTTCAGTGTTTCGGATACTGCATGGAACAACCAACCAAGCTCATCGCCTGTCGTGTCTAACTTCGCTGCATCCAGCGTGTTAGCAACACGGTAAGGCATGTTATAAGCCACATCTGCGTGCTTGTTTGGTGCAATACCTACCCAGCAAACAATATGACCACCAAGCGGCCCCATTGATGGTGGCAGTGCATTGCGCTCGATGGTGATACCGTTATGCTCGAATTGTGGGATCACAGGCATAGTTATTTACTCCCTGTTTGTTTAAGAGAAATCTTTTCAGTGATAAGAAGCGCCTGCGCCTCACACACCAAAAGCGCGAGTTCTTGACCACGTTTGGTCCAGTGACCACGCCAAGGAAACGGAATAGCAACCACGTAGGTTTTGCGTTCATCCGTCGCTGTTGTTTTGGTTGTCGCCATGACATGCTCCAAAAGGAAAACCCAGCACAATGGCTGGGTTTAGGTATAAAAAAACCGCCTTATTTGGCGGTTGTTAGATGGTTGGTTTTTCAGGCCATACGACACCATCAGGGTCGACTGGTGTTTGAGGTAGATCACGTAAAGCTTTTCGATAAGCCAAAAATTCAGCTTTTTTATCATCAGACAATGGAGCATCAGACATTTGAGTCCAATCAGTTTCTTTAATTAAAACATCACGATGATTTCGCACTCGACTCCATGATTCCGTCTTCCACTCTTCATAATCTAAACCTGAACGTGGGCCATAATATTCAATAATTAACTGTGCCATTGATTATGCTCCCGGCTTAGTGTAACCACAG